>NC_008346.1:0-42500 GCF_000014725.1 Syntrophomonas wolfei subsp. wolfei str. Goettingen G311 | reverse complement strand
TATTTATCCCCCTTTCCAAACGGGGTTTTTATTTCCCCAATGGGGAAATACTGCTCCATTTCATCCTCCAAGAAGTGCCAGGTCTGCTGGGCATTGGTTCTCCAGTTGGTAGGACAGGTAGAAAGAACCTCTACAAAGGAGAATCCGTTTCCTTCCATCTGGTTTCTCAGTGCATTTCTTAAGAAGCGGCGCAATTGCTTATATTTGGAAACAGTAGCCCGGGCCACATAAGCGCTATCAGGAGTTAGTTCAGCAATAAACTCCGGTCCCCGGGTGGGGTATCCCGTTAAATCTACATCGCGACCAAACGGACTGGTTTCTGTTTTCTGTCCAGGCAAGGTGGTAGGGGCCATCTGTCCGCCGGTCATGCCGTAATTAGTATTGTTTACCAGGATAAGGGTTACTTTTTCATTGCGAACAGCCGAATTCAGCAGGTGCTGCGAACCTATGGAATATCCTCCCCCATCGCCCATATATCCTATAGTTATCAACTCCGGACGGGAGCGTTTTATTCCTACCATAACCGGGGTGGTTCTGCCGTGATGGGTTTGGGTGCTATCACAGGCAAAAAAGTTCCAGGACAAAAGCGAACAGCCGATGTCACAGCCGAAAACCACCTGGTCTTGTATTTCTAATTCATCTATGGTTTCACCCAGGGCCTTCAAGACAATCCCATGCCCACAGCCGGGACAAAATTTGTGGGGTTTTGAAGGCAGATACCAGGACTTAGGTATTGCTGGTGCTATCATTCCCATTTATGCTTGGCCTCCTTCTCCTACATGATGCTTTTTACTTTATTTATAATGTCATAATCTATTATTCCTACTCCGGGCATAAAGAGGTTTTCAATAGCCACGGTTTCTCCATAGATTTCCTGTTTGGTAAGTCTATCTAATTGTCCGTAAGCTGATTCAGCTATTAAAAGCTTTCGAGCCGGCTTACGGTTAATGGCTTCACGCAATTGCTTCTGGGGGAAGGGTCTTAAAGTAATCGGCCGGAAATAGCCGGCTTTTATGCCCTGGGCTCTTAGGATCTTAACCGCATCGTCCGCCGCCCGGGAAACTACTCCATGGGAAAGAATAATAATCTCGGCATCTTCGCATTCTTTTTCTTCGTATTCGACCAATTCCGGGGTGATTGCTTCATACTCGGCGGCGAATTTCAACACCACTTCATACAGTTCCTCTTCCAGGCTGTAAATATTGCAGAGGTGCTGGGGTTCCCGGTCTTCTCCAATTTTCCCCTGCAGTCCTACTAATGGATAGGTTTTAACCATTTCTATCCCGCGATCTTCCGGGTTATACATCTCCAGGGGTTCACGCATCTTAGCCTGGTAACCATCTCCTAGCAAGAAGGTAGGAAAGCGGTATTTCCAAGCAGTATTAAATCCTTTTATGGTATAGTCGTAAATTTCCTGGTGTGTGGCGGTTGAATATACGATACGGTGCCCTTCGCCATTTCCACCATAAGTAGTCAATGTTACTTCCTGCTGTGAATAAACCACGGTACCGGAAGAAGGACCTCCTCGCTGTTGGATTACAGCAAAGAGCGGAAGACGCATAGCTTCAGCCATGCCAAAGGGCTCTTGCATCAAAACATTACCTGGTCCTGCTGTCGCGGTAAAAGCTTTTTTGCCGCTTTGGACGGCTCCGCACACTGTAAAACCGGCGGATAGTTCATCTTCCGTCTGCAGGAAGCCTTTCCCATACTCAGGGGCCAGACGGGTCCAATAGTGCATTACTTCGTTTTGCGGGGTAATGGGGTATCCAAACATAATCTCCGCCCCGGCCGCCAGGGCAGCCCAGGCAACGGCTTCGTTTCCAGTAATAAATGCTTTTTTTCCTGCTTCAAAAATTTTGGGCATTTATTAAAGACACCTCCTGTTCAATTAAAGCTGATTGCAAAAAGGTATATCTATTAGCTTGAATGGAGTTATCGTTCTTTACCATATTGCAGTCGGCATAAACCTTTTTATGTATTTTACTGGTATCTCCCAGTTTTTTTCCCCGGAATCTTTTAGTTTTTCGTCCAACACCTGATATGCTATCGGGATTCCCAGTTCAGCAGCAACTATAAATATCTCCTGGTTTCCTGTTTTTGTTAAATCTATAGTGCTTTCATCCCCCATGTGGGTATTGGCTACGATAGCATCAACCCGACCCAAGTTTTTAATATAACTTTTTATTCTTTCCCGGTTGCCTGTCATGGGACGGGAGTAGTTTATAACGGCCATGACTTTAAGTTCCGGAGATTCATTTGCTCCTTCTACCAGGTTGAGGGTCTGGGCACCAAATACGCCGTAACCCACATCCAGGATGATATCTCCTTCCTGTTTCAGCGCCCATCGGGCTGCCGGGTTGAGCATTGCTCCTGTTTCACCCAGTCCAAAGGATTGAGCTCGAGTAAAAGCCAGCACTTTAAGCCCTTTTTTCTCCAGCTCGTTTTTAAGTGTTCTTAAGGTATAAAATGGTTCAACCGTATCCAAATCAACCAGGGTTACCTCCCGGCCCTGTTTTTTTAATTCGAGGGCTCTATTGATGGCCACTTCGCTTTTGCCACTGGCATATTCGCCCACATATGCTTCCACGATTCTGGCCGTGTTTTGCTGCGTGAAAAAAAACACCTCCTGATAAAAAGAGAATAGGGTGGGCAAAGTGTTTAATTAAGTATAAGATATTGATGAATTATGCGTCAATATTAATCTTTTTACGGCTAAATGTTACTCATATTTAACGATAATGCTTTATGCAATCCTCTGCGATAAAACGGGGTTTTTGCAGTGGAATCGTTAGATTCATAAGTTTGACTCTGCTGCAAAAACCCTTTTTGCATAAAGGTTGTATAAATATACAAAGCCTGATTCGGAACAACACGGGGGTCGTTCCCTACACACCCTTCGGTCGCTTTTAATGTAGCTAAACAGTATATTTATGCACGCTAATGCATATTTATAACTTTTTGCAGTGACATCAAGTTTAAGCAGTATATCATTTAAATTGTATTTTCCCCTTCTGTTTAAAATATTATTTGAAAAATAAAAGGCCGATTTTCGGCCTTTAAAAATTACTTTATCTTTTTAAGCATCGCAAGAAACTGCGGAGCAGTTCAACACAGCGCTGCAACGAGGTGGGGGGATTAGAACTCGCCGCCTGTATTCTGATTGAAGCCCGGTTGCTTAAAGAAGCGGTAACATACTTCGGCTCGTTATCTTACCAGGAGCTGGAAGCATATTAGGAGGATGATTCCAGGCAAGCCCAGGAAACCCGCAATGAGTACCGTAATGATGTTAACCGGTAGATCAAATTGAAAATAGGCCCCGATGTAATTGGAGATTAGCAATAAAACCAGGCCCATCAGCGAGTTGATGGCCAGTTTCCATAATAGCTTCACTGGTTTGAAAAGAACTTGCAGTATTATGTATAATATCGCCAGGAAAAAGAGGGCCGCTATAATTACATTAACCCACTCCATATTTTCACCTCTCTTAAAGGGTTATCTTTAAGGGGCTTTTCATTAGCTTTCCAGAGACTCCTCAGCTTTCCCCTGCTCTTTCATAATTTTTAGCAGGTAGTTATAGCGCTTTTCTGCTGCCTGTAGATTTAATATAGCATAGTCTATCATTTCCTCATCTTCCACCCGAGCAAAGAGGTTTTCTGCTTCCTGTACTTCTCTATGGGCATCTTGGAGCATGTCCTCTAGAGAGACCTCCTTTTTACTCTCGTCATCTTCTTTGAGAACCAAATAATTACAGGCCCAATCCCAGATAGTTGCGCAGATTTTCACTAAAAAAGCCCCCTGAACTATAACAGATACTTGTCTAAAGCATCATATGCCGGGGGCCTGTCTTTTATGTTTACAATTCTTTGCGCCCTTCCAAGGCTCGCCGCAGGGTTATCTCATCAGCGAATTCGATATCTCCCCCTACCGGTAAACCGTGAGCCAGGCGGGTTACTTTTACCCCAAAGCTACCGGCAACAGTCGCCAGGAAGCGGGACATTACCTCTCCATCCATGTCCGGGTTCAATGCCAGTACTACTTCTTTAATCTCCCCGGTAGCCAATCTATCTTCCAGGGGTTTTAGATTCAAATCTTCCAGGCCTTTGTCCTCCATAAGATTAAAATCCTTATTTAAGACAAAGTACTGTCCTCTAAAGCCCGTACGCTCAATAGCAATAACATCGCTGCTCTCTTCCCCTATACAAATTAGTGATTTATCCCGGCTTTCATCCGAACAGATTAGACAGGGGTCAAAATCTGTAAGGTAACCGCAACGGCTACAGGGAAAGACTTTTTGCCGACAGTCAACAATAGCCTGGGCCAGCTGCCGGGCTTCCATTTCGGGTAGCTTGAGAATATAGAGAGCTAACCTTTGGGCTGTCTTGGGCCCAATGCCGGGGAGCTTCAAAAGCTGGTCGATAAGATTTTCCAAGGGCCGAGCCAATCTCATGGTTGAACCTCCTGCATGCTATTTGGGCTGATATATCCTATAGTCCGGGGATATTAAATCCCCCGGTTATTTTTGCCATTTCGCTGGAAACCATCTCCTGCGATTTACGAATCCCTTCGTTTACCGCTGCCAGGACCAGGTCTTCCAGCATCTCCAGGTCATCCGGGTCTACTGCCTCGGGTTTTATTTGAATGGATACTAATTCTTGCTTGCCATTAACTTTGACCGTAACTACGCCACCCCCGGATGAAGCCTCTATTTCTCTTTCGCGCAATTCCTCCTGCATTTTTACTATCTTTTCCTGCACCTGCTTGGCCTGTTTAATCATTTTGTTCATGGAGCCGCCACCTGGGTTAAACTTCATTATTTTTATCCTCCTTAATCCTTAATCTCCACCAGTTCTTCTCCAAAAAATTCTAGCGCCTTCTTTACAATAATATCATTATACTGGTCATCGTCCAGAAAAATAAACTGGCTTTCTATATCCCGGCCCATTATTTCTTTAAGCGCCTGACCCAGGATTTCCCGGTTGCCTCTCTCTTCCATACGTTCTTTGTGGAACTTATACCCCTTTTTATAAGCGATATACACCGTATCATCCTTTATTCCCAGCAGCTTTCCCTGTACTAACAGGGCATGGGTGGGAATCTTTTTTTCTTTTACCGCTGCCAGTATTTTGTTCCAGAGAGCATCCTGGGCTTCGTTTGAAGAAGCTTTTGCTCGCGGGTCTGCTTTTTTCTTGGGCTTTTTCTCCTCCAAAAACGATGGTTGAGCACTTTTTTCTTCACTAAATAAAGTTGCTATCTCCATAAAGGCTATTTCCAGCAAGTATTTTTGCCCTTCGCTAAACCTTAGTTTATCTGCGGTATCCATCATTATACGCAGGGCCCGCAGCAGATTCTGCATGTTGATTTGGCTTTTTTGTTGTTCAAAAAAAGCCTGGCTTTCTTCACCTGCCACTACTAAATCGGCTTCTTTCCCTGCTACGAGATAGAGAAGAAAATCCCGCAGGAACATAGACGCTTCCCGCGCCAACTGCTGAGCCTCCTTGCCCTGGCTGAAGGCCGTCCCCAGTATTCCGATTATTGATGGCGTATCCTGGGAAAGTACGGCAGCAATAAGTTGGGCCATGAACGCATCGTCTACCAGTCCCATTACTTCAAGGACATCTTGCTTACTTATGCTATTATTACCCTTGTAGGAATAGATTTGATCCAGCATACTCAAGGCATCTCTCATGCCACCGTTGGCACGGCGAGCTAATAAGAGCAGTGCTTCCGGTTCCAGTATTATTCCATCATTGGCGGCAACATCGCTCAACCTTTCCGTAATCTCGGCCGTAGTTAACCTCCGAAAATTATATACCTGGCAGCGGGAACGAATGGTAGCAGGTATCTTGTGGGATTCAGTGGTGGCCAAAATAAAAATAACTGCGTCTGGTGGTTCTTCGATAGTTTTTAGCAAAGCATTAAAGGCTTCCGTAGTCAGCATATGAACTTCATCTATAATGTAAACTTTGTTTTTCCCTTGAGCCGGCAATACCCGCACTTTCTCCCGCAAATCGCGAATCTCATCTATCCCCCGGTTAGAAGCCGCATCGATCTCGATTACATCCATAAAGTTGCCATTATTAATATCCTGACAGGAGGAACACTGGTTGCAGGGTTCACCCTCGGACAGGTTCTCACAATTAACCGCTTTGGCTATTATTTTAGCAATACTGGTCTTCCCTGTTCCCCGGGGCCCCGAAAAAAGGTAAGCATGGCTTAGCTTTCCCTCACGAACAGCGTTTCTGAGCGCGGTTACAGTTTTCTCCTGTCCTACCACCTCGGCAAAACGCCGTGGTCTCCAGGCCCGGTATAATGCCAGATAAGCCACCGACTCATCCCTCCTCATTGCCTAGCTTCTATCATAGTTTCTATTTATAGCTTCTATATAATAGTTTTTCTCTTTTGAAACCCTTTTCCCTGCACCAGCATAAAACAAAAAGACAGGTTTTAAACCTGCCCTTTATAAATATTAAGCCGTGCACCTGGCCTCGAGAATACCTTCCGAGCGTTACTGGAGTAGTTTGCTCCATCCAGGCTTCCCTTCGTCACATGAGATTTACTTCTTAGTGCTGCTTCCTTCCGGACCTGACACGGTTCAAAGGTTCTCATTGCGAAGGACCCAAACTTCAACGCCACTTTTTCCAGCCGGACCTCACAAGATAGACCCTCGGCTCAGGAATTCGACCCTGCTATAGCGGGTTGCAGGTTACAGGGCACCGCTACCTCCCCATCTAGCACGGCAAATCTTAACTTGATAAAATGCAAAAAGCCGACTGCTTTAAGCAATGTCACTTTTTTGGACTAATCTTTACAATATTCCGAATATCAAAGCCTATATGGGGCTTTATCCGTGTTTCTACGAAAATAACATGCTAAAGAAAACAAAACCCTTCCGTAAAGGGAGGGCGTAAATTATTAAACACTTTACCTAAACGGAATTATAGCATGAAATATTACTCCAGGCAAACAATTCATAGTCCAGGGAAACATCCAAATACCGGCAGTCTTTACGGCTCTTAGCTCATAAAACCAGATATATCCTTCAGTTCCGCTCTCGGTATCAAAAAAGCTCATCCCGTTCTACTTTCCCCGTTATCTCACTTTGCAGGATGCGAAACCCCCCGGCACGTCCATATTTAATCGCCTGCATCTCCGCCACTACCGCCAGCGCTATTTCAGCCGCTCTTTCTCCCCCTATATCAATACCCACCGGCACATGAACCCGGCTTATTAATTCCTCGGCAATATTTAATTCATTTAACTTACTAAAATAAGCGGTTACCTTGTGTTTATTGCCCATAATGCCAATATACCTGGCTGGAGAATGGATTACCGTCAGCAAGGCCGCTTCATCAAATTCATGATGGTAACTTAGCAGAACGATACTGGTGTTTTCGTCAATATTATAGGCTTTGAGCAACTCAACAATATCTCCCAGCAGCAGTTCCTTGGCCTCGGGAAATCTTTCCCGGCTAAGCGTTTCTGCCCTATTGTCAATGACAGTTATGCTGTAGCCCACAATAGAGGCAATTCTATAAACATTTAAAGCCACATTACCCGAGCCTACTATTATCAACTGGTCGCGATGACAAAAAGCATTTATGAAGACCTCGGTCATACCCTCTTCCGAAGGGAGAATCACTCTACGGGAAATCCCTTCATTTATACAAATCTGGGCTTCTCTTTGGGCATTTTCCTGCAACAAGCTGTCCCCAATGCCATCGCCAATTATATAGCCAAAACGGTCTACCAGCATCATCTCCCCTGCTCGGCAACCCCTCGGGCTATTGGAAGATATTACGGTAACCAGCGCTATGTTTTCTTTGCGTTCCTGCTTCTCCGCCAAAATACGCATAAGTTCTGACTGCACTTCATCACCTTCCCGTTTTTTTACCATCTTACGAATAATTTAGCCATATGGAATATTCGCTAAATAAGTCCTTTCCCCTGCCCAGCTTTATCAAAATCATTTTCAAGCATCTCCGCTTCATGCTTACGCCGGGGTGGTTTAGGACCAAAGAACTGGTAGAAATGGGTCTCTATCCGACCGTTATAAAGTTTCCTTCTCTTATCCGCGCGGCGTCCAAATACATGTTCAAAATCTTTATGCGCAGTTAGTATATAGAAAGACCAGGTTTCCAGGTTCTTTTTAAAAACACTGGCCATATCCCGGTACAGCTTTTCCACCGAAGGCAGGTCTTCCAGCCGTTGACCGTAAGGAGGATTGCATATTAGAAATCCATACTTTTCCCGGGTTTGAAGCTGGTTTACCGGCATCTGCTGGAAATGAATATGCTTCTCCAACCCGGCCTGGCGAGCATGATAGCGGGCCAGGCTCAGAACCTCCTTATTTATATCGGTCCCCCGAATCTTCAAGGTCAAATCCCGCTTAAGCAGGTCATTGGCTTCACTTCTAGCATCAAGCCAATGTTTTTGGGGAATTACCGGCCATTTCTCCGCTGCAAATTCTCGCTTAAGACCTGGTGCCTGGTTTAAAGCTATCATCGCCGCTTCAATGGGGATGGTGCCGGAACCACAGAAGGGGTCGAACATCAGCCGGTCCGGGTGCCAGCGACTTAAGTCTATCATGGCTGCGGCCAGGGTTTCTTTGAGCGGGGCTGCGCTGGACAGCTGGCGATAGCCGCGCTTGTGCAGTCCCGCCCCACTGCTATCCAGAGTCAGGGTGGCTATGTCTTTAAGCAAGGCTACTTCTATCGTATAACGAGGCCCGCTTTCCTCAAACCATTCCTGGTGATAACGGCCCTTCAAGCTCTCCACCACGGCCTTTTTGACAATCGCCTGGCAATCGGGCACACTGAACAACTTGGAGCGGATGGACTTTCCCTGCACCGGGAAGTTGGCATTGGCCGGCAGCCAATCGGACCAGGGTAATTCGCGGGTCTGATCAAAAAGCTCAGTAAAAGAACGGGCCGGGAATTCTCCCATCTTGACCAGCACCCGGTCAGCACTGCGCAACCAGAGATTGGCCCGGCAAATATCCGCCAGGGAGGCCAGAAAGGTAACCCGGGCATTTTCCACCTTCACCTCGTCAAAACCCAGTTTGCGCACTTCCCGGGCTACAATAGCTTCCAGCCCAAAAGTAGCGGTAGCAATAAGTTCAATTTTATCCATCTCAAAACTCCGTTCAATTTCATTTTCTAAACGAATAGTGGGGATTTCCTCCATCACAGCCTCGGGGCTCATAGCCTTACGGTAAGGGCGATCACCGGTCAACATCAATTTTTCCTTCAAAGTGTTCACAAAGAAAGTGAGCAACAGCAGTATTCATCAGCTCCACCGCATACAACGGTAGATTCAATAACCATTCTTCTTTTTTATAATCTGCCATCGAAGTACGTATAGATATTGCCGGATTGAATTTTCCCCGATAGCTTTTTAAGCTTTTTGCTTGCAGATTTACTTCTGCTTTTACTTCAATAGGGATAACCTGTCTGCCATTATCAACAATAAAATCTATCTCTGCGCTTCCGCGATCATTTGTCCAGTAATAAATCCCGATGTCTTTCAGCGTTTTAAGCTGCTGCAATACATATTGCTCAGTCAAAGAACCTTTGAATTCCTTGAATAGTTCATTACCATCAAGAAGAGTGTCCTGCTTCAAGCGAAGCATACAAGAAAGCAAACCCACATCCACTAAAAATAGTTTGAAAGCTTTTAATTCCTCATAGGCTTTCAGTGGCAGAAGGGGCTTCGTTACTCTATGTACCTTATGAACTAGACCGCAATCATTTAGCCATAGCAGGGCAAGTTCATATTCCTTTGCTCTAGCTCCTTCCCTGATTAAACCATATATAAATTTCTTATTCTCTTTAGTTAGTTGCGCAGGAATGCTGTTCCATAACATCCGTATTCTCGGCACAACTTCATTGGGCGCGTGCTTGGAAAAATCCTGCTCATAGGCATCCAAAATTCGCTGCTGAATCTCCCGTACCTCGTTAAAATCCTTGTTTTCCGCAAAGTTTTGAACCACTTCCGGCATCCCGCCAACATAGTAATAGAACTTCAAAAGATCGAAAAAGCTTGTCTTAAAAGTTGTCACCATATTAAAATCACCCTTATGCAGCAAATCAACAAATTGCTCTTTGCCCATTGCCAGCATAAATTCAGTGAAGGATAAAGGATATAAGTCTAAGAATTCCACCTTCCCAACCGGAAAAGATGTACCCTGACGCAGTGCGACACCGAGCATTGAACCAGCACAGATAATTTGATATTGAGGTGTATTCTCATTAAAATATTTTAACGCGGTCAAAGCTTTGGGGACTTCTTGTATTTCATCAAAAATAAGAACTGTGCTTTGGGGATTTATTTTTTGTCCAGCATAAAGTTCCAATCCGGTAATAATGCGCTCTACATCGAAGTTCACTGTAAATAAATCTTGCATTCGCTGATTGTTGTCAAAGCTGACATAGACGCTGCTTTCGTAGGCTGCGTTAGCGAATTCTTTCATCAGCCATGTTTTACCTACCTGCCTGGCACCACGAATGATTAAAGGCTTTTTGTTCTTTTTTGCTTTCCATGTATAAAGCTGTTCTATCGCTAGACGATACACGAGCATCCACCTCGCACATTATTTACAGGCGCATTATATCATTTAATTACAAAAAGTACAACCACTTTTAGTGATCATGGCGCTTTATCTTACCATGTTTTGCAGTCGCTGTTAAGGTTGTTGCGCCTGATTCGAAACAACACGGGGGTCGTTCCCCACATACCCTTCGGTCGCTTTTAAGGGAATTGAGCGGTATATTTATACAAGCCAATGAATATTAATAACTTTTTGCAGTGGAGTCACAGTACTAATTTATTTACATTTGAGGCAATATATTATAAGATTAGAAATGAACGAATGCTCGCTCGGAGGGAACAAAATGCCAATTCCACTAGAAAAGCAAAATAAAGAAAGACGACAGAAGATATTAACATGTTCTTTAGATTTATTCATTGAAAAGGGCTACTACAATACATCAATCCGCGATATTATCGCTCTGTCAGAAGTTGGAACAGGTACTTTTTATAATTATTTTGTTGACAAGGAAGATATTTTAAAAAACCTTCTTGAGGACTTTGCCAAACAAATTATCTCGAGTATAAGCGAGTACTATTTGGTAGAAAAGGACTTGTATGAGCGATTTATCGAGACTAAGCGATTAACCATGGAGGTTTTTGCTCAAAATGAAACCTTGTCGGAGATATATAGTCGAGTTGCTGGATCAAGTGCTCCTATTGATCAATGTTTAAAACAATTCGAGGATAGGCTGCTAGAGTTTTACTCAAGAAATATTGAATACGGTATTAAAAAAGGTGTATTTAAAAATGTCCCGGTCTCCCCTATCGCACACTCCATATTAGCCATTGAAAAATTCTCGTTATACAAATGGGTAGTTCTCAAGGCTATAACAAAAGAGGAAATGATAGAAATGGTCCTCTCTTTCCACAAAACATTGGCTGTTGGGTTATTAGTCGTCAACGATTAAATTATCCCAAGTATCTTCTAAGGTATATTTGTTTGTCATTATATGAACGAGCGTACGTGCGTAATTTGCGTTAAGGAGGAGTTATTTTGCGATTGATTAATCCGGATCATATTAAAGAAGTTATTGACCTTATCAACCGGGGGCCCTACTTCCAACTGCTGTCTATGCAGATCTATGAGTTGGGTATAGGCTATTCCAAGGTTTTGGTTGATCTGGAGAGGAAACACCTTAACCCCTTTGGAGGTATTCATGGAGGCGTTTATTCCTCGCTTATCGACACTGCCGCATATTGGGCGGTTTATTGTCATGTTGAAGAAAATGCCGGTTATATTTCTATGGATGTTAGTGTAGATAATTTAGCACCGGTAAAAGAAGGCCGTCTTATCGTTGAAGGGAAATTGATAAAAGCAGGAAGAAGTATCTGTATAACCGAGGCGATGGTTAATGACAATAACGGCAGGCATTTAGCTCATGGTGTTTATGGCACAATAAAAATACAGCGAATGGCAAGTTAAAAATACAGCAGTAAATTGGAAAAAAAATCATCGCCAGCACCCCCAAAATATACTACCCTTTTTGTTGAAGAGACAAAAGGAGGTAGATAAGAAAGGATGCTAACGATGATACAACAATATCATATCAAACACTTAAACTTTCATAAAGGCAAATCCCTTAGGAGTATTGCCGAAGAGACCGGACATGATTTCAGGACTGTAAAAAAATATGCAGAGCAAACCGATTTCAATGAAATCCGAAAACCTAAAAGAGGACGACCTTCGAAGCTTGACCCGGTAAAACCGATAATTGACGCCTGGCTTAAAGAAGACCTGAACCGGCCAGTTAAACAACGGCACACTGCTCGGCGCATCTACGACCGGCTGTGTGATGAACATCAGGATATATTTAATGCTTGTGAAAGAACTGTTCGCACTTATGTATCTGCCAGAAAAAAAGAACTATACGGTGAAGAAGAAGGCTACCTTCCCCTGGAACACCCAGCAGGAGAAGCGCAGGTAGACTTCGGCGAAATCGTCATGATTGAGCAAGGCCAGAAAGTCAAAGGATATGAATTAATTCTTTCGCTGCCGTATAGTAATGCTGGGTATCCCCAGATATTTCGGGGTCAGAACCAGGAATGCCTGTTAACCGGACTAAAAGACATATTTGAATATTTAGAGCATGTTCCCCGGATAATCTGGTTTGATAATATGTCAGCGGCAGTTGCTGGTATTGGGGAAAAAGGAGAGCGGAAACTAGTAGACCAATTTTACCGCTTCGCCCTCCACTACGGCTTTAAGCCCCAATTTTGCAACCCCGGTAAAGGGCACGAAAAAGGCCATGTTGAAAACAAGGTGGGTTACAGCCGCAGGAACTACTTTGTACCCGAACCCAGTTTTAGTGATATTGAAGAATTTAACCAGGGACTTTTTGCCGTGGCTGAAAAAGACCACTGTCGGAAACATTACCGTAAAGGCCGGGTAATAAATGAGCTTCTCCAAGATGACCTTACAGCCATGCTACCCCTGCCGGCCAAACCATTTACGATCGGCCGTATGCAGAAATTATCGGCCAACAAATACGGCAAAGTCTGTGTTGATACAAACGTATATTCCGCATCACCCCAGGTGGCAAATAAAGAACTATATATGAGGCTAGGTGCCCATCAGGTGGAACTATTAAACGAACAATACCAGCCTATCGTAAAACATAAACGATTATATGGCCAGAATCAGGAACTAATGGATTGGCTGCCTTACCTAACTACACTGGCCAAACGCCCTAATGCTTTGAAATATACTGGATTTTATCGCGAACTACCTGACCCCTGGCAGGACTATTTTAATAATCTGGATTACGCGGAAAAAAAGAAGAGCCTAAATCTTTTAGTACGTATGATAACCGAAACAGATATGGATACAGCAACCATATGCTTGCTGGAGACATTAGATTCCGGCAAAGCAGATGCTGACAGTATCCTGTTAAGCTACCGCCGATTAACCGAACCAACCTTTAATGATTTTTTGCCGTTATTATCTGCCGGCATAAATTCACCGGCAATATATACTCCTGATCTGACCTGCTATGATACTTTCCTGAAAGCAGGTGAGTGCAGATGAAAGAATTGATTAAAGACTATTGCAAGCAATTACGCTGGGGGAACAGCATAGTACAGAACTATGCAGATATTAAGGCTGATACCCACGAAGAGTTTCTGGCTAAACTTTTAGAAATAGAGGTTAAGGGACGGGAATTAAACCGTAAAAACCGCTGTTTAAGACAAGCCGGTTTTGATGTAATAAAAACCTTTAATGGCTACAGTTTTGATCATATTGAGATACCGGCATCAATACCATTAGATGATTTGAAAACTGCAGCCCTCCTAAAAAACAGGGAAAACCTGATTCTATATGGCCCGGTGGGAACGGGCAAAACCCATATGGCTACCGCCATCGGTGTAGAAGCCTGTAATCAAGGAAAGAAGGTGGGATTTTATAGAACATCAACCCTGGTCAACGAGTTAAATGATGCTCAAAATGCTGGTAATCTGGGCAAAATGCTAAAGCAACTGGCGAAGCTGGATTTACTAATTTGCGATGAATGGGGTTATATTCCCCTGGATCGCCAGGGTGCGCAGCTACTCTTTCAGGTAGTAGCTGATTGCTATGAAAAACGCAGTATTATTATCACTACCAACTTAGAGTTTAGTAAATGGAATGGCATATTCTACGATGAGAAGTTAACCAGTGCGATTATTGACCGCTTAATCCACCATAGTCATCTACTGGTTTTTGGTGGACAAAGCTACAGACTTACACATTCCACGATAAGGAAATAGTGGAAACTGGGGTGCTGGATTTATTTTTTGCCGTTTGATGTATTTTATACTTGCCAAACACACATGGTAAATCCAAGCAGATGGTAACTCCTGGTCTTCAGTCAATATCACATGCTATTTCAACGATGGGACATCAGTCTCTGCCGCCAAAGTTTATTATTACAGATGACTAGGACCAGACATACAGGGCATAAATTTCAAGGAAGGATATATTTTTATCATGAAAAAAGTTCTAGGATTAGTTGTTTCCAATAGAAAATTAGGTAACAGTGAGATTTTAGTGAAAGAAATCATAAATAATATCCCGGAGGAATGCAACCGGGAACTGATTCGCCTAACTGACCTGGAGATAAAACCATGCAAGGCCTGTTATCGCTGTCTGCAGCCTAATAACGCTTGTCCAGTCCGAGACGATTTCAATTTTGTAATTGAAAAAATTAGAGAGGCGGATGCACTTATTATTGGAGTTCCAGTATATTTTCTGGGGCCACACGGCTATTATAAAATGCTGACTGATCGGCTGCTGGGGTCACAGAATTATTCCCAAGATACGCAGGGGAAACCCTGTATCATTGTAATGCCATACGGATCTGAGGGCTGGGAGGGTTATAGTAAAATTGCCTGCATGGTTATGCCGAAGCTGCTCAGAATGAAACTGGTTGATTGTTGGCAGATTCACGCTTCGCTGCCAGGAGAATCCCTATTAAACCCTGAAAACATCAGCTATGCAAGGGCTCTGGGACGGGAACTCTTCAATGGGCGTGAGTATCATGCCGAAAGCAAGGAATGTCCTATCTGTGGATCTGATCTCTTCCGACTGATTAATGAAAACCAAGTAGAATGCCCAATATGCGGCTCAAGAGGCATCCTGAAAAACAATTTTAGTCCAGATTTCTCTGATTCAGATTACCGGCGTTTTTCAGACCATGAGATGGATGAACACTTTAAGGGTTGGCTACTGGAGATGAAAGATCGTTTTTCAGCTGAAAAAAATCACTTAAAAGAGCTGCAAAAAGGCTATCGGAATCAAAATTGGTGGATAAAACCATGCCGATTAGATGAATGTTAAATAAAAGCAAGTATCCCCTAATGCTGTTTTCTGACTTTTCAAGGGGTGATAATTGCAGTAGTAAAAAACCTTTTTATCATCTATTTCTTACTATTACCTGCTATTTCGGCTACTCCAGGGCTATTCCAACCCTTATTTCTTACGGAAGTGAAGACAATATTGATGTAAGATATTACTAACCCAATGAGTTCCAACAGCAAACGGTTTTAATCCCACATCATCTTGGCACCATAGTGTAGTCCCTGCATATTCTAATAGTTTATCTTTCTGACATAGTCTGATTGTTAAGTCCCAGGCAAGACAATAAAGAATATGATTTCTTTTAACGTTCTTAACTACTATAGTAATAACTCCACCCGAATTCAACTTTTTTACCACATCGTCATATACATTCACAAGTTTATCCAAGAAATCATTGTAATCTTGTATGTTTCCTAAGTCGTTTTGGTCTTTAGAGTAGGTAAGTGGAAGATTCTTGTTCCTCCGATTTCTTTGATTCTCACTCCCTGGGTTAGTAAGCATTGACCAGTACGGCGGACTAGTTACTACATAATCAAAATAAACACCATTCAATTGGCCTATCGCATCAAGATTAGTTGCATCCCCTTGTAACATTTTAGCCTTTTGAAGAGGTTCCCCAAACAATGTAGGCTGAAGTTCGTAATTCAGGCGATTTTGTCCTATTGAAGCCCATTCCGGACTTAGTTCTACTCCTATAGCATTTCTTTCATTTCTAAGGGCAGCAATTAAGGTGCTACCAGTCCCGGCCATTGGATCAAAAACATTATCTCCAGGTTTTGTGAATAGTTTTATAAACTCTTCAACAAGAGTCTCTGGAAATTTAGCTGGGTGCAAGACTTCAATACTAGAACGTGGTGGGGATTTCGGAATTGTCCAGCTAGGTATTTCTATATTACCATTGAAAATTGATAATTCATTTGGGAAAACTTTTTTAGCCAACTCGGAATCATCTTCAGCTTGCATAAAAAGACAATATAGTATTTGGCCGGTTGCTTCTACTAATCCAACTTTTTCATCTCTTAGCCTTAGATGGTTACGTGAAGAAAAAGCTATTGACCATGGTATAGGAAACCCAGAGCCATTTGTTCTTGGCAGTTTAGACACTACACCACAATAGCGAAACGTTACCATAGATCTCCGCAAGCTATAGAATAATAAATCAGCATCATTATTTAGGAAGTCCGCAAGTTTTTCTTCGCTATCAATATTTGTTAAATCAATAAGAACAAAATCGTAATATTCTTCTTTTTGCTTAAGTATTTTTACTATTTCACCTATAGATTTAACAGATTTGTATTCAATTTGGCGTGGTTTGGGAATCATTTCTTTATTAATATCTTCAAAACCAATAATTAATGTCTGCGAAGGCCTATTATCTGGCCAAATCGCTTTAGTAAAAAAACAAACACATTCTTCAATAAGGTTTTGGTAGTCTTTAAATCTAAAGAAACTTTTTTGGAACTTCATCCAATCACGATATATAAGATCATTCATCCTATTTGGTGGCCCGGATCTCTTTTTGGTTAAGTTATTATTACTTGTTTCGGTATCTATCATTTACATATATCTCCCTCAAGTTTCTATGCAGAGTTCTTCCATTGTATGTAGGTCTTGTGCCAAAACATAAAGATTTGTCTCTTTTATCCCTCCGTTTGATCCTATATTGGGATAAACGTAACAGCAAGCTCCTCCTCCTCTACCGGTAGTTTTTAACCATCCAGCTTTAACTAAACGCGGCTTTTCTTGAATACAATCAGCAAAACCCGCTCTGGTTATTTTCTTGCGATCATCATCGGTTATTTGTTCCCACGCTTGATTGTTAAATCTACTAACCCTATCATAAGGCCATACCCACCCAGTATATTTTTTACATGCTTCCAGGAACTCCTCTTTAGTTAACCAACCAATCAGATACAAAGTGTAGTCATTAGGTAGCATTAGATTACAAAAATCGTTTCTCTCTAGGGTCATACATGCAGCGGGAATTATATTTACATTTCTTCTTACAGAGTTAAGTACCTGCTTAGTAAGTTCATTTTTTGCAATGCCAATCTCAATAGTTCCGTTAACCCAATCGTTATATTCCTCATGAGATATCTGAAAAGAAGAAATACACGAAAATGGACCCAATATTTTCGGTTTTCCTCCCTTTAACATTATAACGGTTTTTGATACTTGGTTGTCCCATTCACCAACAATAGATATGCCCATATTTGATTTACCTATAAATCCCGGTTGCCAAGTTAATTTTAAGAATATACCTTTGCCCTCTTCTTCTCTCACCAGACATAATTTACTAGAACTCATAAAAGGTTACACAACTCCATACGGATAAGCAGTCAGTATATACCCATCCCTATCGGCTTCTACATTATTCCTAAAATCAATACTAGAGGCTAAACCAAAACAATAGGCTTCCTTCTCCTGGCCAATCTGCGTGTGTGGCACCAGCATAGGGAAAAACTTTCTCCATTCTGGTCCTGCATAACCCGCATTTTTTTCTATTAAAGCTGAGGTAAATGGTTCCCTACCAGAAACATTGTAATTAGAAAAATAATTCCAAGACTTTAAATCTAATTTACTCATCTTTCCGTTTATTACAACTTGAAAATCAAACAAATCATCATCCCGATGACTTTTTCTTTGTACTTCTGCTACTACATTCCTCTCCGAAAGAGCCCGGGACAGCATTTTTTGCGCAACAATTCCTTTCGCAATATTAAGCCCTCTACCTTGTTGCCCTTTAGAACCTGTATTATAGGCCATTCGGTTGAATGTCCACGGTAAAGTAATCGAAGCATAACGAGCTCCTGCTTCTAGGTCTTCAGCTAATGGTTTTAATTCCCATATATCCTCCGCTCTAGTAAACATATCAGTCCACCCTTTCTGCACATAATCTCGACATATCACAGCAGAAACAAGTCTCAGGCTTAGGATTTGGTCTATAATCTCCCTCTAAAATACCCTTTAATGCTGCTCTTAGCTCTGTAACTATACTCTCCAAAGAAGATGGATCTATATTTATTTCACGAGTAAATAGGTTTTTTGATTCTATAGTCTTAGATACATCGACCAACTGTGCACTGGAAACCTGTTTTTCTTGTTCAATCAGTGCTAGTGTATAGAATTGTAATTGCTTCTCATATCTTTTATAAAACTCTTCATGAATACTTGATTTCCAATCTCTGATTATAATACCTGAGTCAGGATGCAATTCTATACCGTCTACAATTCCAGAAACGGTGTTACCATCAATCTGTAGTTCAACATCAACTTCAGTTTCGACAGGTACATTAAAAATCCCAAGTTCATTAAGTATCATTATCCGATCGTGAATGGTATCACGAGCCCGTTTCTCTTGAGATTCAGACATATACGGTAAATTTACATGATTTGTTACTTGAAAATAAGTTTCTTTCCCATCCCATTCTTCACTTGACTCAAATCGTCTGCGTTCTTCGTTATCCTACATATCGGTGCTAGTTGCTCTTTTGTTAATGATACTTCAATAAAATCAAGCATGTCCTCTCCCTAATTTTGCTACTTTTGTTCAATGATATGATATTTACCTTTATATTTCAACAAGCTGTCTAATTCTGGATCAGCCACTTTCCGCCGCTGGATTAGTTTCAATGATGCAAGTATCATGTGATCTACCCATCCTACAAAGTGAATTTATACCAGTTTTAAAAATATATTATTAATTTAATAATTAATTTCTACTAAAGTTTTTTAGAAAGAAGGTCATAGAAAAAAGACCATCAATTCGCTTAATAATTGTTATCCAGATATCATTAAACCGCCTAACTGCTTTTGTTTGTAATAGGAGAAAAAAGGTCCAGATACCCCAACAAGCCCTTAAAATATTTTGCAAAACCGGAACAACCCGTATCCATTATCAGGATGGATACGGGTTGTTCAATATCAATAAAGGAGGTGAAATACTCAATGATAAAGATCGACCTAGCTCGGGCAATTGCAGATAAGGTATTACCGCAGATCACCCAGAAGGAGGCGGATGCCTTTCTAACAGCCTTCATGGACATTATAGGTGAAGCCCTCAAAAAGCTCAGAAGATCGATGCCGGGATATTTAGTCAGCTATAGCCTACAAGCCAACTATTTAAAACATGGATTACAAAACATTTTCGCATCTATTATGCAGTATTTCTTCCTATTTCCGGCTATTCTCACCCATTTCGGCTACTCCAGGGCTACTCCTGCCCTATCTTTTGTAAACAATATCAAAAAGAGGTTTCAGCACAAAGTCTGAAACCCCTTGGTAGTTCTTTAGTGGCGGAGAGGGAGGGATTCGAACCCTCGAGACAGGTTTTAGCCCGCCTACTCGATTTCCAATCGAGCGCCTTCAGCCAAACTCAGCCACCTCTCCAACAGATATTAACTTTTTATTAGCTTTTGGATGCTGCCGGCAACTTCTCTTAAGCCTTTGGCACTATGCCATTATACATTGATTTCTTCTCCGTCGCAAGTGTCTTAACCCGCCTGGTTTTTATTTGGGAGCTTAATCCCATCAGATAGCCATAACACCCTGTACTCCAAAACAAATAATCTGCTAATCTCTCATACCCGCTACCTTAAGGAGACCTGACGCTTGGCAAAAATATCAGGAAGCTGAATGATGATTAGTAAGCTTGAACGCCGGAGTACAAGCTGAATAGTGACCCATACTTAAGATTGATTACCAGATACCTGCAGGGCGAAAGTCACCAAAGGCACCTCAGTGGCTGCTTGCTGCCTTGGAGACTACGCTGTACGGAAATAACAAAACTTAATCATTACTCTGCGGGTCTCTCCCCAGGTAGTCCATTAATTTCTCTTTGATCATTTCCAGGGGGAAAACCCTTTCTTCTACCGCGGTTACCCGGCGCCCGTAAAGGTACATTCTATCTTCATAAAAACCCTCCCGGCGAACTTCGCAGGGTAGTTCCGGCAGATTATCCACCCAGGCGGCAGCGAGTGAGCGGGGACTATGGAAGATAAAGCGATAATCTCCCACCCGCAGTATAAATTCCAGTAGAGAATAGTATTCTTTTTCCACCGACTGAATATAGCATTTGGAACAATAAGCATCCTCTCTGATAAAACGGTTATAAGACAGCCCTCGGGAGTGAGCTGCCTCCTTGCAATCCTCACAAAGCCAGACTTTCTTTTTATCCGCTCCCAGTAAATAGATTACCTTGAATTTAGCCTGGTTCTCCCGGTAGACTTTTTCCAGAACTCTGGCTTTCAGCTGGTAAAGGCTTTTGCTGATCTCCGGGTAGGTTTTTGCGTAGTGGTTGAGATGAAAAAGATAAAAACAGGCTTTTAGGAGCTCCGCTTCCGGGTATTCTTCAATCTCTTCCAAAAAACGATCATAATAATTGAAGGCCTTTATTATTTTCCTCAAGTCTGATGAACCCTGGTAGCGGGGCTTTTCATTGCGCTCCCTTTTCTCCTTTATCTCGGCTAATAGCGAAGGGATATCCAGGGTTTCGATTTCTTTCTCAGAAAAAAGAAAACAGATGCCGCGATTATCTTTCCGTTCCACCTGAGCTACGGTAAGATAACCGTAGTCCATAAGTTCATGCACCTGGCGATTGCTGATATTAAAGCGTCCGGCCACTTCGCTGATGGTCAACACTTGACTTCCCTCTTCTCCAAAAACTGCTCTAATCCTATTCCTGATTTCTTCCCGCTGTTTTTTCTGCCCTTATTCTCTACAACAGTCATATCTTATAACGAGATAAATATGTCCTGCTTCTTTAATCGTCCGGGATACTATTAGCAAAACAAGCGGCAGGTTCCCCCATTTCGTTGCAGCGTTGTGTTGAAACTGCTACGTAGTTTTCTTCCGATGCTTAAATAATAGGGGGTCTGGTATATTATATAATAATGCAATAGTGAGTCAGGGAACCGTCCTTTAACACACTCCTGACTGATCCCTGACTTTTTATTCTAAACTAAAAGCGGAGGATGGACAAATGCAGCACTGGCAATGGGCCGATGGCAGCGAAATACCTTACATAACTATCCCTCACTGGCGGGAGGCGGGAGTAAATATAGCCTTTTCTTCCCGCTGGGGTGGCAGCAGTTCTCCTCCTTTTGCTTCGCTAAACCTGGGGCTGCATGTGGGAGATGAACGGGAAAAGGTGCTGGATAACCGCCGCCGCTTCCTGGCCAGTCTGGGGCAAAAGCTCAATAATCTGGTTTGCTGCCAGCAGGTTCATGGCCAGCGGGTGCTGCGGGTGGATAAAAGCCTGGCCGGTTCCGGTGCCTGGGATTATGAAACCGCTCTCCCCGGCTTTGATGCTATGGTAGGAAATAGCCCGGGCATCATCCTGGGCAGCTTTTATGCCGACTGCATCCCCCTTTTCTTCTTTGACCCGGAAAAACGGGTGGTAGCTATGGCTCATAGCGGTTGGAAGGGCACCATGGGGAAAATTGCTGCTGAGAGCGTAAAAGAAATGTTAAAGCTGGGTTGTTTGCCACGAGACATCGAGGTTTTTCTCGGGCCGGGCATCGGCCCCTGCTGTTTTCAGATTCAGCCGGAGCTGGCTCTTCGAGTAAAAACGGCCTTTCCCCATCACCAGGCCATATTGCATAAAAATGCCCATGGCTATTACTGGGATTTGCGGGAAAGCATAAAGCAAAGCTTGCAGGAAAGCGGTATTCAGGAAGCCCATATCATTGACTCCCATCTCTGCACCGCCTGCAACTGCCATCTTTTCTTCTCTTATCGGGCCGAAAAAGGACGGACGGGAAGGATGGGGGCTTTTATCGGCCTGGAGGATTAGAATCAGCTATCACTTCCGGCCGCTATTTCCTCCCCATAGCCCTCAGCGCTTAATAATTCATTCGCCTGTTTTTCAGGGAGTTCTTCCACCTCTTTTAGTTTTCGTTCCATTACCCGCGATCTCCTGGCGGCCTCCTCAATACTGTTGCTGGCTTCCTGCAGTTTCTTGCGGGTTTTCTCCAATACCATACCGAATTTGCCAAACTCGCTCTTTATGGCTCCCAATATGGCCCATACTTCCCCCGATCTCTTTTGAATGGCCAGGGTGCGAAATCCCATGGATAAACTATTCAGCAGCGCTGCCAGGGTGGTAGGCCCGGCAACTGTTATCCGGTAATCCTGGCGCAGGTTCTCAAAAAGCCCCGGCCGGCGTAATACTTCCGCATAAAGTCCTTCGGTGGGCAGAAACATTATGGCAAAGTCCGTGGTGGCAGGGGGTTCAATATATTTGCTGCAGATCTCTTTGGCCTGGGCCTTAATCCGGTTTTCCAGGTTTTTGCCCGCCTGTTCTATAGCAGCCAAATCGGCCCCGTCATAAGCCTCCAGGAGGCGATGATAATCCTCCAGGGGGAATTTGGCATCTATTGGCAGCCATAAGGGAGAGCCCTCTTTATCCGGTCCGGGGAGTTTTACGGCAAACTCCACTCTCTCCGCCCCCTTTTTTACTGCCACATTGCTGCCATACTGTTCCGGAGCTAGTATATCTTCCAGTATATTGCCCAATTGCACTTCTCCCCAGGTTCCCCTGCTTTTAACATTGCTAAGAACTTTCTTTAGATCACCAACACCGCTTGCCAGAGCTTGCATTTCACCCAGGCCCTTATGTACCTGTTCCAGTCGCTCACTTACCAGTTTGAAGGATTCGCCCAGCCGTTGTTCCAGAGTAGCATGCAGTTTTTCATCTACCACCGTTCTCATCTGCTCCAGCTTCTGGGCGTTTTCCTTTTGTAATTCCCTCACCCTTTCTTCTATGGTTCCCCTCATCTGTTCCAGCTTCTGCTCATTGCTCTGGGTCAAATGGGCCATCTGTTGGGAGAAACCATCCAGCTGGTATTGCTGCAAGTTTCCCATTTCTACCATTCGTGCCGAGAGCGAATCGCTCAAGGTCTTAAATGAATTGCTCAGCTCTTCCCTGCCCTGCCGAGCCGTCACATTCATTTCTTCCCGGTTGCAGCTCATTTCCTCTCTCAGCAGCTGTTCCATCCTTTCCTGGCTTTTCTCCAGATGAAGATTGCCGGCTGCCAGCTTATCCATTTGGTCGCGAAGGGTATTTATTCGCTGCTGCAGTTGAAAAAGCAAAAAAACCAGCAAAGCCAAGCCTATAATCACTGCAATTATTGCCGCTTGCTCCATCATTAACCACCCCGGTTCTTTTTGCTGCCATTCTATACCCCCATCTGGCCCAATGTCAAATAGCTTCCTAATAGATAAAATATCAAAAGCCCAAATTCTTTTATCGGGTATAAGAACTTTATAGGCTTGACATCTCTAATTGAGGCAGTTTGATATTGGGAAAGATGGATGATGAAATTACTACCCCAAAAAAAATAAGGGGTTTAAAACCCCCGGCTAATCATCATATATGGCGGAGAGAGTGGGATTCGAACCCACGGAGCCGCTATCAACGGCTCACTCGATTTCGAGTCGAGCGCCTTCAACCGAACTCAGCCATCTCTCCGTAGACTGGCAAAAAATCTTTTCAGGAGCTCGCTGCACTCCTCTTTTAAAACTCCCCCTTCTACTACCACCTGGTGGTTTAAGGCGGGGGACCTCACAATATCATAGATAGAACCGGCTGAACCTGCCTTCGGATCTGTTACCCCGTAAACCAGATGACCCAGGCGAACATTGACCATCGCTCCGGCGCACATGACACAGGGTTCCAGAGTACAATATAATACGGACTCATTTAAACGCCAGTGTCCCAGGTGCCGGGCAGCCCTCTGCAAGGCTAACATCTCGGCATGCGCTGTGGCATCCTGGTAGGATTCCTTTTCATTATGAGCCCGGGCAATTATTTTTCCATTATGCACCACGATTGCTCCTACCGGGATTTCTCCCCTCTTATAAGCCTCCCGGGCCTCTTCGAGCGCGTGGCGCATGAAATCCTCATGCTGCACTTGCCAGCCCCCTGGGGGTTAATTGCTCTAACATAAATGCATAAATGGTGCGCCCGGAGGGACTCGAACCCCCGACCTGCGGTTTAGGAAACCGTCGCTCTATCCTACTGAGCTACGGGCGCAAGTTGTTCAAACAGGATCAGGGCTCGTATGCCCCAAAACAAATTAAGATATTATACTTGCCTTACCCCTATTGAAAATCTTAAAATTAAAAGAAATGCTCGGGCATTTCTTTTAATGCAACTTCATTAGATGCTGATGACACCCCCCGCAGTATATCAAGCTACCAGTGCCTTTATCTTCTGTGCTACTTAAGCATCAGAAGAAACTACTAGGCAGTGTCAACACAGCGCTTGCAACGAGGTGGGGGATTAGAACCCGCCGCCTGTTTTGTTAATAAAAGCCCAGACGCTTAAAGAAGCGGGTACACACTTCATCTCGTTATATTTTAAAACGCCAGCAAACCTTTTGCAAGCCCCTATAGTGTAATCCAACAACTGCCATTGAATTTCCGATTACCAAAAAAACAGGTCTCAAGTCCTGGATATTATCATTTCGACAAATAAATAAAGGAATATTATATAAGATAAAGAACTATTAACTATGTAATTTGTCAATTGCTGGTGTCGAGAGTCAAATCTATAGAAATCAAGTAAAATTAAGGCTTTAGAGAAACTTTATTGGTAGGAAGGGGGGGCTGTGGTTGCGTATAGAACAGAAGCTTTGGAGGGAAAATACCGGCTGGTCTGACCTGAGTCCCCAGGTCGATGGTCTTATGCCTCAACTGCTGATAGTCTTCGGTACACGCAAATACCTGCAAGAAGAAGTAAGATTTGAAGAAATAAAGGGCTTTTATCCCGGTGCCCACATCTTTGGCTGTTCCACTGCCGGCGAGATTTGTGCTACCAATGTCTTTGAAGATGCCCTTGCCATTACTGCTCTGGAATTTGAGCACACCCGTATTGAAAGCCGACAAATACATTTAAGCCAGGTTCAGAACAGTTTCCAAGCCGGTGAATACCTGGCCTCTTCGCTTACCCACGATGATTTATCTCATGTCCTGGTACTTAGCGATGGCCTGCATGTTAATGGAAGCGAATTACTTCAAGGTTTAACTTCCAGTCTGCCCCCAGGAATCGCCATTACCGGAGGAATGGCTGGTGATGGAGTCTCTTTTGAAGAAACCCTGGTCTTTTTAGACGCTCCGCCAACACCGGATACCATAGCTGTGCTAGGTTTTTATGGCAATCATTTAAGGGTAGGCTATGGCTCCATGGGTGGTTTTGACCCTTTTGGCCCCAAGCGTCTCATAACCCGCTCTGCTGCCAATGTTCTTTACGAAATGGACGGTCGTTCCGCCCTGGAATTGTATAAGAAATACCTCGGCGAACACGCTGAAGGTTTACCCGCTACGGGAGTATTTTTTCCCCTCTCCATTTCTGGCGAGGAAGTAGCTGAAAGCCTGGTCCGCACTATCCTGGCTGTAAACGAAGAAGAGCAGAGCCTGACCTTCGGGGGAGATGTCCCTACCGGAGCCTATGCCCGGATGATGAAGGCTAACCTCGACCGTCTGATAGATGGCGCCGTTACTGCCGCAGAAAGTATCCTGAGCGTAGTAAACAACGCTTCACCTGAGTTGGCCATCCTCATAAGCTGCTTTGGTCGCCGCTCGATACTCAAGCAGAGAACCGAAGAAGAAGTGGAAGCCGTTAGCGATGTTTTCGGCTCAGGCTGCATGCTTACTGGTTTCTATTCCTATGGCGAAATTTCGCCCTTCAAACCTGGAGAAAAACCCGAGTTCCATAACCAGACTATGACTATAACCACTTTCAGGGAGGTATAATAGTTTGGAGAACATGCATAGTTTGCTAAGACGGCAGTTACGCAAGCAATTCGGGAACAATATTCCGGATATTCCCGGGTGGGATACATTTCTTAAGCAGGTAAATGACGCTTACCAGGAATTCGATGCTGATCGAAATATGTTGGAACGCGCGTTGGAAATAAGTTCCCAGGAATTGCTGGAAACCAACTCGCAACTCCGGGCTGTATTAGAAGCTTTTCCCGATGTTTTTTTGCTGCTGGACTCCCAGGGTATTATTATTGAACTAAAAGCCGGCCGTTCCACTGACCTGTATATGTCCCCGGAGCAACTTCTAGGCCATCACATCGAAGTAATTCATCCTGACATCAGTAATTCGCCCTTTGCCACGGCTGTAGAACAAGTACTGCAAAGCGGAAAGCTCATTAGTTTCGAGTATCCCGTGCTGCTAAACCAACAGGAACATTATTTTGAAGCCAGGTTGCTGCCGGTATCCGGGGACCATGTCTTCGTTATCATCCGAAATGTCACCGAACGCCGTATCATGGAAGACCAATTGCGCTATCTTAGTATGCATGATGCTCTGACCGGTTTGTATAACCGCTCCTATTTTAAGCTGGAAACTGCCCATCTGGAAAAGCAATCCCGTCGCCCGATTGGTCTAATTGTTGGCGATGTCGATGGCCTGAAACTGGTTAATGATACCCTGGGCCACGAAGCAGGTGATGACCTGCTTATTAAAGCAGCTCATGTTCTTAAAGACTCCCTGCGTGATTGTGACTTTGTAGCCCGTATAGGTGGTGATGAATTCGCCGCTATTCTTTACGATTGCAATACCCCGGGAATTGAAGGTGTTATTAAACGTATTGAAAAAAATATTGCCTTGGTGAACTCTCGTAATCCGACCCTCCCCTTAAGTATTTCCCTGGGCTATGCCGTAAGAAATGATGCCTCTAAGAGCATGGATGAACTCTTCAAGGAAGCTGATGACAATATGTACAAGGAAAAGCTTGACCATCGCAAGAATTTTAATGCTAACCTGGTCAGCACCCTAATGAGTTCTATGGATGAAAAACATTTTTTCAATCAAGACCATGTTGAGCAGATGCAGGAGTTGGTGTGCATTATGGCTGAAGCTCTGGATATGTCTCCAAGTCAAATATCATGCATGAACCTACTAGCACAGTATCACGACATAGGCCAGGTAGGGATATCTGATGCTGTTCTTTTTAAGAAAGGCAAACTTAATTCTCAAGAGCGTTTACAAATAGAAAGGCATCCAGAAATAGGCTATCGTATTGCCCGTTTATCTCCTGAATTGATGCCGATAGCTGATTGGATACTCAGACACCACGAGTGGTGGAATGGACAGGGTTACCCCTGTGGCCTGGCAGGTGAGGATATCCCCCTGGAGTGCCGCATACTGGCCCTGGTTGACGCCTATAGTGCCATGACCAGCGATCGTCCCTACCGTAAAGCCATGAGTCATGAAGAGGCTATTGAGGAGATAAAAAGTAAAGCCGGAACCCAGTTTGACCCTGAATTAGTCCGCTTATTTCTGTCAGAAATAGAAACAAAATTCCCTTCACCCGGGTCAAAATCATGATGCCATTTATTATAAATTTCTTAGCCTCATACAAATAGGCGAAAACACCTCATTATATTATCCGGTCTTCCCCCTTCCCCAGGCCTGGGCTTCATTACTCTACCGACCTAAGAGATAAATCACGGTATTAAGGGATTCTTGTATTTCCCAGTCTGGCCCAAAGCATCTTCCCTCACAACAAAAAAAGCCCGGCACATCGGGCTTTGTAAATATCTAAATGGCGCGCCCGGCAGGATTCGAACCTGCGACCTCCAGATTCGTAGTCTGTTACTCTATCCAGCTGAGCTACGGGCGCATTTTATGGCGGAGAGAGAGGGATTCGAACCCTCGAGACAGTTATTAGCCGTCTACTCGCTTAGCAGGCGAGCGCCTTCAGCCATCTCGGCCATCTCTCCACATAAACACTCAATATTAAATTTCGATTTCTAGTTAATTGTTTTCATAACTCTAGCCTACCAAGAATCATGCCGTCTAAAGTTGCTTCATTTTACTGGTTACAACGAAACAATTTTCCTAATGGCGGAGGAGGTGGGATTCGAACCCACGGAACCCGTAAAGGTTCAACGGTTTTCAAGACCGCCTCCTTCAACCGCTCGGACACCCCTCCACATAGAGGTTGCATCTGCAATGCAAAGGAAAGTATAGCACAGGCTTTTCTTCTTGTCAATAAAGCCTGAGGCTTAAGCTTCGGGCCTGTTTATCTTTTCCAGTCCGCCCATATAAGGCCTCAAGACCTCGGGGATTATTACCGAGCCATCTTCCTGCTGGTAGTTCTCCAGAATAGCGGCAACGGTTCTACCAATGGCTACCCCAGAGCCATTGAGGGTATGGACATACTGTAACTTGGCCTTGGGATCAGGACGATAGCGGATATTGGCACGCCGTGCCTGAAAATCTTCGCAATTGGAGCAGGAGGAAATCTCCCGGTAGTCCTGGTAACCCGGCATCCATACTTCAATATCATAGGTTTTGGCAGCGGAGAAGCCCATATCCCCAGTGCTTAAAACTACCACCCGGTAAGGAAGTCCCAGCAGTTGCAATACTCTCTCGGCATCCTTGGTGAGTTTTTCCAATTCTTCATAAGAATTCTGGGGTTCACAAAGTTTTACCAGTTCTACTTTATTAAACTGGTGCTGCCGGATTACTCCCCGGGTATCCCGGCCATGAGAGCCGGCTTCCGCCCGGAAACAAGGAGTGTAGGCAGTTAAATAGAAGGGCAGATCTTTAGCTTCCAGGATTTCCTCCCGGTAGAGATTGGTCAGAGGAACCTCGGCCGTTGGAATCAGATACATATCCTTACCTTCCAGCTTGAACATATCTTCGGCAAATTTGGGCAACTGCCCGGTTCCTACCATGCAATCGGCGATAACCATGAAGGGAGGCAGAATCTCCCGGTAACCGTGCTCTCCACAATGAATGTCCAGATAGAAGTTTATGACCGCTCTTTCCAAACGGGCACCGGCTCCCTTGTATACGGTGAAGCGAGCCCCAGATAATTTAGCGGCTCTTTCAAAATCCAGTATGTCCAGCGCTGGCCCTATATCCCAATGAGCCTGAGGCTCGAAGTTAAACTGCCGGGGTTCTCCCCAGCGCCGCACTTCCTGGTTGCTTTTCTCATCTTCCCCTACCGGAACCGATTCGTGGGGCAGGTTGGGGATGTTCAAGAGAATCTTTTCTATCTCTTTCTCTACCCGGGCCAGCTCTTCATCCAGTTCCTTAATTTGCTGCCCCGCCTGCCGAACTTCTTCCATTAAATCAGCTGGGTTTAGTCCCTCTTTTTTCATTTTGCCTATCTGTTGGGATGAATTGTTGCGAAAATTCTTGCGCTCTTCCACCTGGACCAGAATCTTCCTCCGCTCTTCATCCAGTGCTAGGAAAGGCTTTAGTACACCGCTAAGACCCCTCTTTTCCAGTTGCTGTTCTACCAGGGCTGCATTGGCTTTGATAAGCTTGGCATCCAACATAATACTCCCCTCCTTCAGGGAAATTCATTCTTAATGTCAAATCAGAATATTTCTGGGGGCAGGCTTCTCCCTAACCAAACCCCATGTTTGGTGAAAAGCTTTCGCTTGTGCTTAAACGGTAAGATGCAACTGGCTTTATTAATTCCTCACACCTTACCCCTAACTCCTTAGTTTTCTTATTACAGTTGCAGCAGTATAGGTTTTCCGACTATACCATCCAGCTGGCTTAATTTCTCCAGAACCGGCTCTTCCACTTTATTATCCACATTGATTATCATTATGGCCTTTTCCCCTTTGGTCTTGCGCGCCACCTTCATCCCGGCAATATTTATGCCTTCATCTCCCAGGGCTGTAGCGAAAGGTCCAATTACTCGGGGCCTATCTTCATTTTCCACTACCAGCAGGTATCCTTCCAGGTTGCTCTCGGTTTCATAGCCGTTGATTTCTACCAGGAGCGGAAATCTCGCCCGAGAAAGGGTTCCCTCTATAGCCAGTTCGCGCTCATGGTCGAATACGCGGGCTGTGATAAGGTTTTTATATCTTTTAGGACTCTGTTCTTCCTTATGGTCAAAGACCTTGATTCCCCGGTCTTCCGCCATTAAGCGGGCGTTAACATAGCTGACCTTATCCCCCATGACCGGCTCCAGCAGGCCCTTAAGAAAAGCTACCGTTAAAATTTCGGTCTCATTACTGCTGATGGGACCACTATAGGTTAACTCCACCCGGCTGACCGCTGATTTTTCCATCTGATAATAGATATTGCCCAGCTTTTCCGCCAAAGTAATATAGGGTTTGAGGTATTCCAGCTCGTCTTTCAACATGGCCGGCAAGTTTACCAGGTTGGGCACTATCTCGCCTTTCAGAGCTTTAATGACCTGCTCAGCAATGTTTTCTCCCACCCGCTTCTGGGCTTCAAAGGTGTCCGCACCTAAATGGGGTGTTACCACCACGCTCTTGAACTGGAACAACGGGTTGTCAATGGCCGGTTCTTTTTCAAATACATCCAGACCGGCACTCAATACCTTTTTGGACTCCAATCCTTTTAATAGGGCTTCTTCCTTGATGATGCCACCCCGGGCACAATTGACTACCCGCACTCCCTCTTTGGCCAGACCCAGTATTCTTTCATCAATCATGTGCATGGTTTCTTCGTTTCGCGGGGTATGCACGGTAATAAAATCGGCCTCTTTAACCAGCTCTTCCAGGCTCTCCATCTTTTCCGCTCCGAAGCGGGTAAAGCGTTCATCGGATATATACGGATCATAGGCAATAACTCTCATGTTAAAGGCCTTTAAGCGGGTAGCCACCATGGAGCCAATCCTTCCCAGACCTACAATTCCAACTGTTTTGCCATAGAGTTCCACCCCCCGGAAGGGTTTCCGGTCCCAGGTTCCCCCTTTGAGATACTCGCTAGCCCAGGCCGTATTACGAATGGAGGATAACAAGAGGCTTATGGTTTGTTCCGCCGCAGAAATGGTGTTACTATCCGGGGTGTTAGCTACTATTACCCCATAACGGGTACAGACATCTACATCAATGTTGTCTATTCCGTTGCCGGCACGGCCAACTATCTTGAGTCGTTTAGCCCGCCTTATCAATTCTTCGTCAACCTGGGTGACACTTCTTACGATCAAAGCATCATACTGATCAATAATCTCCAGTAATTCTTCGCGGGAAATCCCATCCCGGTAGTCTACCTCCAGTTCAGTCTTCAGCAGTTCAATGCCTTCATCGGCTATGCGCTCACTGACTATAACCTTTTTTCTTTCCATAATTTTCTCTCCTTCTATAGCTATAGTTTCGCATTAGGGGTTTCTATACCATGGTCTGACTTCGCCGCTGGTTTCTGAATGTAAGCTTAATTCCTACCCCTTAAAATCGTTAAATACTAGAAATGTACTCCTGAGCCTTTTTCAAGCCCTTCCCCAGTTCAATCGGGTAACCGCAATTGAGCAAAGCTATCTCCAGGGCGGCCAATACTGCCAAGAGATCCAGTTCTCGCACATAACCCAGGTGGCCTATCCGGAAAATAACATCATCCAGTTTTTGCTGCCCTCCAGCCAAAACAATATTAAATCGCTCTCTCATATATTGGCGTATTTTATTGCCCCCTATTCCCTGCGGTGCTATTACCGAAGTTAAGGCCGGGGACGCATAACCATCTGCCGCCAGCAGATTCAATCCCATTTCTTTTAAGGCAGCCCGCACCATCTCCCGGTAATTCTGGTGTCTAATAAGAATATTGTCTAAACCTTCTTCCAGCATCATTTTCAGGGCTTCTTCCAGGCCATAGTATAGCGAGATGGCTGGTGTATAGGGGTTTTGCCCTTTCTCCAGGTATTTAAGACCAGCAGATACATCCCAGTAATATTTATGGTTTTTATTTTCCTGATGTATTCTTAAAGCCCGGTCGTTAAATGCCAGGAAACTCAAGCCCGGGGGAATCATAAAGGCTTTTTGCGAACCGCTAACTACCACATCCAGTTTCCATTCATCCATTTTTAAAGCCACTGCCGCCAGCCCGCTTACAGCATCAACCATTAAAAGGGCCGGGTGTTCACCAACTGCAGCCCTGATGGCGGCTAAATCATTGAAAACCCCGGTAGAAGTTTCATTGTGGGTAATCAATACCGCCTTTATTTCCTGTTTTATATCCTGCGCCAGTCTTTCCCTAAGTACCTGAGGATCGGTAGGCTCTCCCCAGGGGAAATCCAGTTTCTCCACCTGGGCTCCGAATTCCCGGGCAATGGTAGCAAAACGATCGCCAAAAACGCCTATGGAAACTGCCAAAACCTTATCCCCAGGAGAAATAAAATTAACTGCCGCCGCTTCCAGAGCACCAGTACCCGATGCTGGATAAATTATAACCTGATGCTCGGTGTGGTAGACTTGTTTGATTCCTTCCGTTACATTAATTAGAATCTCCTTAAACTCACTTCCCCGATGATTAACCATAGGTCGGCTCATAGCACGGACAACTCTTTCGGGAACGGGTGTAGGCCCGGGCAGAAGTAAATACTGTTCACCTATCATTCCTGTAATAGCCTCCTTATATTGAAACTACCTTTCTATTATGAAACCACTTTGATGCCTGCTATAACTTTTCCTCCTTGTGCTTAGTGTATACACTGCATAAAAAACCCCTCGCCCCATCAGGGACGAGAGGTATTTTCCCGCGTTGCCACCCTTGTTGGTGTTTATAACACCCGCTTGAAGGTTATAACGGAACCACCGCTTATATAGATCGTTTCCAGGTTGGATTCAAAATTGCACTGGGCTGGTTCGCAGCTTCCACCAACTCTCTTTACCAGTTGGCAATCTTTACTTTTCCCTTTCATCAACAGCTGGTTATTAAGGTTTGGCATTGATTATATTACAGCCTGAGGGCTTTTGCAAGCGCTTTTTAGCAGAACCACCCCATTTACCAGCCGCGTTCCTGCATTCTTTCTTCCGGCCTTATAGTACTGATATCTATTCCCACCATGGCTTCACCCAAATCCCGTGATACTTCTGCCAAAACTACAGGATCCTGATAATAGGCAGTAGCGGTTACTATGGCCCGGGCTCTCTTCATAGGGTCACCTGATTTGAATATACCGGAACCCACAAATATTCCATCACAACCCAGCTGCATCATCATAGCTGCATCAGCCGGAGTAGCTATACCCCCGGCGGCAAAATTTACTACCGGCAAGCCTTTTAGCCGTGCTACTTCCTGTAACAATTCGTATGGTGCTCCCAGCTCTTTAGCTGCAGCCATTAGTTCTTCTGCTGGCAGGCTGCTGACCCACCTGATATGCTCATTGACCTGTCTGATATGCCGAACCGCTTCAATTACATTCCCGGTACCCGCTTCTCCTTTGGTTCTGATCATAGCCGCTCCTTCGCCAATACGGCGAAGGGCTTCACCCAGGTTACGGGCTCCGCAAACGAAGGGTACCTGGAAAGCGTCCTTGTTTACATGATGTTTATCATCAGCCGGGGTTAGAACTTCACTTTCATCTATGAAGTCAATTCCCAGTGCCTCCAGAATCTGGGCTTCTACAAAATGCCCTATCCGGCATTTAGCCATTACCGGAATAGTAACTTTCTCCTTAATCCGCAGGATAACACTGGGGTCAGCCATCCGGGCAATACCTCCGGCTGCTCTTATGTCGGCTGGAACCCTCTCCAGGGCCATCACCGCACAGGCTCCGGCCTCTTCAGCTATTTTGGCCTGCTCTGGAGTAGTAACATCCATGATTACGCCGCCTTTTAACCTTTGGGCCAGATCGGTCTTGCTTTTTAATGTTGCCTTTTCTTCCATTTTCTTTTTCCCTCCCGTAACAAATTGTGGTAAAGCACCTTGAGTTGTAAAGAAAATGCTAGTCCTCTTCTTTTTCTATCTTAAAACGAGCCACACCAACAATACGGTCTTCTTCCGGTAACCTCATCAATAAAACTCCCCGGGAGTAGCGTTTCTGCTGCGATATATCCTCTACTTCCAGCCGGATAATGTTACCTTCACTCGTTAAAATAACCAGTTCATCCTCCTTCGATACGATTTGGAAGGCTACCAGCTTTCCGTTCCTCCTAGTTATTTCAATAGCTTTTAGGCCTTTACCTCCACGATTCTGTAACTTGAACTCGCTTAAGGCGGTTCTCTTGCCATAGCCTTTTTCCGTTACCAGCAAAACATCAGCACCTTCCCGGTAGCGATCCAGTCCTACCACATAATCATCTTTTGACAAGTTAATGGCTTTAACCCCGGCAGCCGTTCTGCCCATGCTTCTAACCTGCTTTTCATCAAACATTATCGATATTCCCCGGGAATTGGCTATCATTACTTTACTCCCGGTCTTTACCCGTATCACTCCCACCAATTCGTCGTCCTCACGCAGGTTAACCGCTATCAATCCTGATTTCCTTACATTTTGGAAAGCCTTCAAAGCGGTTTTCTTGATTATTCCTTTCTTTGTTACCATCAGCAAGTGATGTTCGCGATTAAATTCCCGCGCGCCCACTATAGTAGTAACCTTTTCCCCGGGGCGTAATTCCAAAAAGTTCACCAGGGGCATGCCTTTGGCTTGCCTGCTTGATTCAGGTATCTGAAAAGCCCGGGTGGTGAAAACCCGGCCCTGGTTGGTAAAGAAAAGCAAGGTGGCCAGGGCAGAAGTAACTAGAACATCATGGGCAAAATCCTCCGCTCGGATAGTAGTAGCACTTACCCCTTTTCCTCCCCTTTTCTGGGAACGATAGGTATCCAGAGGTTGCCGTTTGACATATCCCCGATTACTGAGGGTTATAACCACTTCATGGTCATCGATAAAATCTTCTTCTTCATAGCTGCTTTCTTCCTGGCTTATCTCTGTCCGCCGGTTATCGCCGTAGCGTTTTTCAATATCATCCAGGTCTTCTTTTATCATGCTAAGTACCCTTTCCGGACGGGCCAGTATATCTTCATAGTCGGCTATTCTTAACAGTACTTCCTCATATTCATTTTCTACTTTGCTTCTTTCCAGTCCGGTTAATTGTACCAGCCGCATATCCAGTATAGCGTTGGCCTGTATTTCGCTTAAGTTAAAACGGGATTGTAATTCTCCCCTGGCGTTTTCCCGATCGCGCGAGTTCCTTATCAGATTTATGATTTCGTCCAGGTTATCCAGGGCTATTTTCAAACCTTCCAGGATATGCTTGCGGTTTTTGGCCAGATTCAGCTCATATGTTGTTCTCCGGTTAATAACTTCCTGCCGGTGTTCCACATAATACTGTATCATTTCCTTCAGGTTCAGTATCCGGGGTTCTCCGTTAACCAGGCTAAGCATGATAATGCCAAAACTATCTTCCATCTGGGTATGCCGGAAGAGCTTGTTCAAGATTACATTGACATTCACATCTTTGCGCAGTTCAATGACTATCCGGATTCCTTTGCGGTCGGATTCGTCCCTGAGGTCAACGATACCTTCTACTTTTTTGTCTCTTACCAGTTCGGCAATCTTTTCCACCAGGCGGGCTTTATTAACTTGATAGGGTATCTCGGTAACCACAATAGAAAACTTGCCGCCCTTTTTTTCCTCAATTTCGTAACGAGCTCTGGTTCTGATGGTTCCGCGCCCGGTCTCATAAGCTTGTCTAATGCCGCGGGCCTCCAAAATTCCCCCGGTGGGAAAATCCGGGCCAGGAATACTTTGCATCAGTTCTTCGATAGTTATATCCGGATTATCAATATATTCTTTTATTCCCTTTACTATTTCCCGCAAATTATGGGGGGGAATATTGGTGGCCATACCTACAGCTATCCCGGCTGAGCCGTTGAGTAAAAGATTGGGTATCCGCGCCGGTAAAACCTGAGGTTCTTCCCGGCTTTCATCATAATTGGGCCGCCAGTCTACGGTGTCCTTATCAATGTCTTTAAGCAGTTCCGCCGCTATCCGGGACATTCGAGATTCGGTATATCTCATGGCGGCAGCGGCATCTCCATCAATGGAACCAAAGTTCCCATGTCCATCAACCAGGGGATAACGCATAGCAAATTCCTGGGCTAGTTTAACCATGGTCTGGTAAATGGCCGCATCCCCGTGGGGATGGTATTTACCCATTACTTCTCCCACGATGTTGGCTGATTTTTTATGTGGTTTATCATGGGTCATACCCTGTTCATGCAAAGCATACAAAATCCGGCGATGTACCGGTTTTAGTCCATCTCTTACATCGGGCAGGGCACGGGATACTATGACACTCATGGAGTATTCCAGAAAGGATTTCTTGACTTCCTTTTCGATATCTATGGGTATTACTTTTTCAAATAGACTATCCTGTGCCAATTCTTAAGCTCCTCCTAAATATCCAGATTAGCTACATACCTGGCATTGCTCTCAATAAATTCACGCCGTGGCTGTACATTATCCCCCATCAAGGCCGAAAAGATATCATTGGCTTTTATCGCGTCTTCTATGGTTACCTTTAATACGGTTCTGCTTTCTGCGTCCATAGTAGTTGTCCACAATTGTTCCGGATCCATTTCCCCCAGGCCTTTATATCTTTGAATAGACCACTTCTGTTCCGTCTGGCTGAGGAAGGCATTCAAATCAGCATCATTGTAGAAATATTTAATCTCTTTTCCTCTTTTCAGGCCATAGAGGGGGGGTTGGGCTATATAAAGGTATCCTTCTTCTATTAACTCTTTCATATATCGATAAAAGAAGGTAAGTAATAAAACCCGGATGTGAGATCCGTCAACATCAGCATCGGTCATAATAAAAAGCTTGTGGTAGCGAGCTTTCTTGATATCAAAGTCTTCGCCTATTCCTGTACCCATGGCGGTAATAAGGTTTCTAATTTCTTCACTGGATAGTACCCTATCCAGGCGCGCTTTTTCCACATTTAGTATTTTTCCTCGCAAGGGCAATATAGCCTGGTAGGTGCGATCCCTTCCTTGTTTAGCCGATCCTCCGGCCGAGTCTCCCTCCACAATGAACAACTCTGATTCAGCCGGATTTTTGTTGCTGCAATCGGCCAGCTTGCCAGGGAGGGCCGTTGACTCCAGGGCATTTTTCCGCCGGGTCAGTTCCCGGGCTTTTTTAGCCGCTTCCCGGGCCCGACGGGCGGAAATGGCCTTATCCAGCAATTTGCGTGCTGCCGCCGGGTTTTCGTTAAGATAGTCTTCCACATGTTCAAAGACTATGCTTTCAACTATTCCTCGAATATAGGTATTGCCCAGCTTGGTTTTGGTCTGTCCTTCAAATTGAGGGTCTTTTACCAGAACCGATATAATTGCGGCTATTCCCTCGCGGATATCTTCGCCGGATAAATTATTATCATTTTCTTTAAGTATATTATTTTTCTTGGCATAATCATTAATCACCCGGGTTAAGGCATTTTTAAAGCCTATTTCATGGGTACCGCCTTCCTGGGTACGGATATTATTGGCAAAAGAATAAAGGTTTTCGCTATAGCTGTTATTGTATTGAATTGCCACCTGTACGATAACATCATCTTTCTTGTTTTCAAAATAGATGGGGTTATCATTAATAACCTCTTTATTTTTATTAATATAAGCCACAAAATCTTTAAGACCATGGGAATAGTGAAATTCCTGGTAAAAAACTTCTTCTTCTCTCTCATCGCGCAGCGATATTTTTAGATTCCGGTTGAGAAAAGATAATTCCCGCAATCTTTGCAAGAGGATTTCTCTTTCAAAATTTATTTCTTCAAATATTTCATCATCCGCAAAAAAACAAATACTTGTTCCGGTTTCTTTACTCTCGCCTATTATCCTTATCTCATTCACCGGGTTTCCCCGTTCATAATCCTGCTGGTATATATGCCCATCCCTTTTTACCCGGACTTCCATTCGCCGGGAAAGAGCATTTACTACCGATAATCCCACTCCATGCAAGCCCCCGGAAATATTATAACCGCTACCGCCGAACTTTCCCCCGGAATGAAGGGTAGTTAAAATAACTTGCAGCGCGGGAATTCCCATAGCAGGGTGAATGTCCACCGGAATACCGCGACCATCATCACAAACCGTAATACTATTGTCCTGATTAATAGTTACTTCTATCTTTTTACAGAATCCGGCTACGGCTTCGTCTATACTATTGTCCACTATTTCAAAAACCAGGTGATGTAAACCTTTAGGCCCGGTTGAACCAATATACATCCCCGGTCTTTTACGCACTGCCTCTAGGCCTTCCAATACCTGGATATCAGAGGCATTGTATTCTCTTTCTAACAAATTCAGCCCTCCCCTTAGCGGTTTGCAGCCCTTTTGAACAAGGTATTCGAAGATATTGGCGACAGGTATAATTTGTCGTTACAGATTACTAAAGATTTCTCTTTTCCTTTTTCGCTAATACTAACCAGGCATCTTTCAATCCTGGCCATATCAATAACATCTTTAAGATCATGGGAAATAGGAGGTTCAATGTTTAAAATGGCGATAATATCACTAAAAGAAATAATGTAGTTGTTTCCCAGGTGAACATACACGAATAACTACTCCTTTCCTAGCAAACAGCCATCCTTAACCAGGAAAATCGAAGCATCCATTACCTCAAATTTTTCCAACTTTACTGAGGTAAGAAAACTCTGAAAAGGGGACTGTGCCAGATATTTTAACAATTTATTGCTTCTACTGTCGTCCAGTTCGGCTAGTACCTCATCCAATAGAAAAATGGGGAAAAACCCTTTTATCTTTCTAAAAGTCATTATTTCTGCCAGTTTCAAACAAATAACTATATTTCTTTGCTGGCCCTGAGAGGCAAATAAGCGAGCCATCTGTTCATTTAGATAAATATGCATGTCATCCAGATGCGGACCCAGCAGAGTGGTTTTTCTTTTCTTTTCCTTTTCTGTTTCACTTTCCACTTGCTTCTTTAAGCTGTCCTTTAGTATATCCAGATTAATTTTACCACTATCAACAGGAAAAGAAAGAGCATAGCGTATTTTTAACTGCCCGCCATCATTGTTAATCTGTGGGTAAATCTCCTGTATGGCTTCATCGAGAACATTAATCAGATTCAATCTTGATATAAGTAGTTGGGCTGCTAAATCCATAAAAATATCATTAATTATAGCAAAACTTCTGCTATTAGTTTCTTCTTTTTTTAATAATAAATTCCTTTTTTTCAGAATTTTTCTATAATTATCTAGTTTAAATAAATATTCATTAGATATCTGTCCCAAAAGGAAATCTAAAAAAAACCGACGCTTATAAGGGGCTCCTTTAACCAAATACAGATCATCCGGGCTAAAAAGGATTATTCGCAAACGGTCGGTATGATTATAGCTGGCTCTTTTCTTATTGATTCTAAACACCTTACCATCCAGCCCATAAGTGATACTAGAATCAATTATTCTCTCCTGGTGATTATAGCGAGCTTGAACCTGAAGGCTTGAGCTTTCATAGCTGATTAAAGTTTTTTCTTTATTGCTGCGAAAAGAATTACCCGTGGCCAAGTAGTATAAAGCTTCTAAAATATTGGTTTTACCCTGAGCATTTTCCCCATAGAATATATTTAAACCCGGTGAAGGTTGGTATTCAATCTTTTTTAAATTACGAAAATCTTTTATTTGAAACTTAAGGATTTTCAATATCTATCTTTCTTTCATTTTAGTTGCTGGTTCGCAAGGGTACCAATACATAAAGATAGTTGTCTTTTTGTGGATTTACAATCATGACGGGACCCAATATACTGGATAGGTTTATGAGCAGTTCTTTAGCTTCTCCTTCCAGAATTTTAACTACATCAAGGAAATAATTAGTATTAAATGAAATATTTAATTCACCTTCACCCTCAACCGGATCTTTAATTTCTATTACTTCAGTGATTTCACCCATTATTTCCGAATAGCTATTTACCTCTACCTCATTTTCTTCAAACTTAAAGCGAGTATACTGTATTTTTAGTTTATCATCCGAAGGGATAACCCGAGCTCTTTCCAGTGTATCAGCCAGAACTTGCGTATCCAGTTTTACTTTGTAGCTAAAAGAACGTGGTATTACCTGCTCATAGTTGGGGTATTGTCCTTCTATAAGCCGTGAAAGCAACAAGAAGTTGTTGCGATAAAAACTTACATTATTGTTACTTAAGCCTATATTTATCTCTTCCGGGCTATCATCCAGCAATCGCAAAATTTCATTAGCTGTTCGCGTCGGAATAATGAAACTTAAGGGTTCCGGAGCATCTAGCTTTATAGTACAAGAATAACGAGCCAGGCGATGGGTATCAGAAGCTACTACATTTAAATTACCGCCCTCCCCCAGATCGAAAAGAACTCCGGTAAATACCTGGCGAAAATGGGTAGTGGCAGCGGCAAAAACCGTCTTCTTAAGAGCTTCTTTTAACACTTCCTGTTTAATGGTAAAGCAAGGTTTAATTTTTTTCAGGGGAAGTGCTGGATACTCGTAGTCTCTATAGGTATTTATGAAACCCGATGAACGACCATATTTTATATCTAATTGTGCTGTTTCCTGGTTTAGTTCAATAAATATCGGAACTTCGGGTAATAACTTGATAAAATCAAAAAAATAGTGAGCATTAACCAGTACACTGCCTTTTTCTATAACTTCAATTTTGGCAGTACTGGCCCTTATACCAATCTCCATATCAGTTGCCGTCATAGTCAAACCAGTATCTGGATCAGACTCCAGCAAAAGCCCAGATAAAACGGGTATGGCATTTTTACTGGATGCTGCTCTATAAACCATACTAGTAATAGCAAGTAAATCTTTTTTTTCAATCATAAACTTCATAGAAAAACCCTCCGTCATCCTTTTTCTTTTTTTTATTAACAATTTAGTAGTAATAGTAGTAGGAGCCTGGTTTTTGTGGATAAGCATCTCTATTCCCGGAAACAGGGCAGATCTTTCAGTTGATAAATTGTTGATAAAACTTTTTAAATAATGTAATTAGGATCGATTTTTTTGCATAACAATTCTATTTCGGCAACCAGTTCACGATCAGATAACAATTCATTAACTAATTTTTCATGGGCATGCATAACTGTGGTATGGTCTCGTCCCCCGAATTGCTCTCCGATTTGGGGAAAAGAAGCATCGGTCAATTTACGACAAAGATACATAGCTATATGGCGGGGGTAGACCAGTTGTTTATTTCTTTTTTTTGAAATAATTTCGTTTATTTCTAAATGGTAATGTGCAGCTACCGTTTTTTGAATGGTTTCTATAGTAATCTTTCGGGGTCGAGGGGGAGGCATAATATCTTTCAATGCTTCAACTGCGGTATTCATGTCCAGGGGTTTGTTATTAATAGTAGCAAAGGCTACCAGTCTAATAAGCGCTCCCTCCAGTTCCCGGATATTCGAATCAATGTAATTGGCAATGTAGTCCAGAACAGAATAGGGAATATTGAGGTTTTCCCCTTGTGCTTTTTTGCGTAAAATAGCAATTCTGGTTTCTAGATCAGGAGGTTGTATATCAGTAATTAAACCCCATTCAAAGCGGGAACGTAAACGGTCTTCCAGGGTAGGAATGTTGCGGGGAGGTCGGTCGCTGGAAATAACTACTTGTTTATTGGATTCATGGAGGGTATTAAAAGTATGGAAGAATTCTTCCTGGGTACGCTCCTTACCGGCCAAAAATTGAATATCGTCAACGAGAAGAACATCAATACTGCGGTATTTATTCCTGAATAAAGAGGTAGTGTCGTCTTTGATGGAACTTATCATATCGTTGGTGAATTGTTCGGAGGAAACATACATAACCAGATAATTAGGTTTTCTAGAAAGAATATGATGGCCTATGGCTTGCATTAAATGAGTTTTACCCAGGCCAACCCCCCCATATATGAAAAGAGGATTATAGGATTTAAAGGGAGATTCACCGACAGCATAACAGGCAGCATGGGCAAAACGATTACTGTTACCTACAACAAAAGTGTCAAAGGTATATTTAGGATTTAAAGCGGAAACAGGATCGCTTTTCCCGGAAAGGATTTCCGTACGGATGCTCAAGATTACTCTCGAGTCGATTAGTCGACGCAATTTATTCTGCATTATATCCAAATAGCGTGATTCAATCCACTCTTTGGTTAGAGAATCAGGAACGATTATACAAAAGATATTGTCATGAAAGGAGGAGAATTTTACCCGGGAAAACCAGATTTCAAAACTGGTAGAACCAATTTCCTGATACATAGAATCAAGTACTTCATTCCATACAAGAGAATAATCTTTATAATTAGACATAAGCTACCTCCGCTTTGCTGTGGAAAAGCCAATAAAGAAATACACAAGTTGTGGAAAAGTCTTTCTTAGACTAAAAATTTTA